>MKSX01000026.1 GCA_001897445.1 Alphaproteobacteria bacterium 33-17
ATTCCAATCCTTCTTTTACTCAACACCACTTCCTTACCTTTTTTACATATCAGCTGTTGCATTAGATTCTAGAATTTAGGTTATAAAAGGTATGAAAATTTTCTTAACTGAATTAGGGATAATAATTTCATGTAAATTACTATATCTCAAATCATTTTGATCACTACTTGAAACACAAATTTCCCTTACATTAGGAAATTTTTCTAAGCAATTTTTATTAAATCTTTCATATTCACGGGTACCATTTTTGTAGCTGAAGTCAATAGTAATTTTTGAAACATATTTTAGAAGCTGTAATTGACTAAGAAATATGGTAATATTTTTTAAATCATTACTTGATTTAATTCTTAATTTCCCATTAAACTTTTTCACCCAGCCTCTATTAAACCTATTAACAGATTTGAATTTGATCATATCTTCTAGGTTTAAATAAGATGATATTTCATTTAATGTTTCAGCAGGTAGGTCGGTAAATGTTTTATCTTGCATATAATCTAATTAATAATAATTTTGACCTATATGTAATCAAAAATTAATATATTATCAATAGGTTTTTAACCTTTAACAACAAGCAAAAAGCCAAGATACTGATTTATATAGAAATTTATTCTGGGAAGTTTAGCCCTTTAGGCGAACTTGTGAAAATCTCAAAACCATTACTGGTTACGGCAATTGTATGCTCAAACTGTGCAGAGAGTGATTTATCTCTGGTTCTTACAGTCCAGCCGTCCTTAGCATCCAGTAATGTCTCGTATTTACCAGCGTTAATCATTGGCTCTACTGTAAAAAACATACCTTCTTCCAGCACCAATCCCTGTCCAGGCTTACCATAATGCAGAATATTAGGGTCACCGTGGAAAATTTGCCCAATACCATGCCCGCAATAATCCCTAACTACCGAGAAATTGTGACTTTCGGCATAAGACTGTATAGCATGCCCAATATCACCAAGTGTAGCACCAGGTTTTACTTGTTCAATGCCCCTCATCATAGCATCATAGGTAACCTGAGTAAGCCTTTTAGGAAGCACTTTAGGTTTGCCCGCAAAGTACATGCGGCTAGTATCACCATACCAGCCATCTACTATTACGGTAACGTCGATGTTAAGAATGTCACCATCCTTTAGTTCTTTATCATCAGGAATACCATGGCAAACCACATGATTTACAGATGTACAAATAGATTTGGGGTATCCCCTGTAACCAAGAGGCGCAGGAATCGCGCCATTTTCAATTATCATTTTATGGCACAAATCGTTAAGATAATTTGTAGTCACGCCAACGTCCACATACTCGCCAATCATGTCTAAAACTTCGGCTGCCAACCTTCCAGCTTTTCTCATATTTTCAAAGTCTTGTGGCTTATGTATCGTGATACTCATAATTTCTCTTGTTTTTTCTAAAAAATTTACTACAATTCGCGGCGTAATACTTATTTTCTACATATAATATAAAATTTAAGGTATGTAAAATGCAAAAAACAGTAAGAGCAGCGATTGTTATTATTGGTAATGAGATCCTTTCTGGTAAAACTGCTGATAAAAACGTACAATTCCTTTCTACAGAACTTAATAATTTAGGTATCAGAGTAAGCGAAGTGAGAATGATTATGGATATTGAGTCTGAAATCATGGACACAGTGCTAGCTATGAGCAAAAAATATGACTATGTATTTACAACAGGTGGTATTGGCCCTACACATGATGACATTACATCTGCGTCAATTGCTAAAGCTTTTGGTCGTAAATTACTTTTAGATCAATGCGCTCTCGAGTGTTTAAGGCTGTTATATAAAGAAGAAGAAATTAACGAAGCTAGAATTAGAATGGCTTACATTCCTGAAAATTGTGAGCTTATCGAAAACCCGATGTCACATGCTCCTGGCTTTATTCTTGAAAACATCCACGTTATGGCTGGTGTTCCAAGAATTATGCAATCAATGTTCAGTACATTAAAAGGCAAGCTTAAGGGCGGTGAAGTAATGAAGTCACAGTCAGTTACTACTTTCCTTACCGAAGGTCTTTTTGCTCTTGATTTAGAAAACATTCAAGAGAATAATAAAGAAGTTGAAATCGGAAGCTATCCATTTGCTTTTGACGGTAAAAGAGGTACAACTCTTATTGTTAGCGGTTATTCTGATAATGAAATAACAAAAGCATACAATGATATCGTTGAAATGATTAAAAAACTTGGTGGCGAGTTAGTTAATGTGCCTGAGGAGGCTAAACAATAGTGAAAAAAAGGATTCTTTCTGGAATAAATACTAGTGGCGGACTACATATAGGGAACTATTTAGGCGCAATTAAAAACTGGGTATCTATTCAGGAAGAATCCGAAGAAATATATCTTTTCCTAGCTGATTTACATGCTATTACTGTAGATCAAGACCCTACCAAATTACGCCAGAATATTATAGATATCGCAATAAGCTACTTGGCTTCTGGAATAAATCCTGAAAAAACAACGATTTTTGCTCAGTCTCAAGTTTATACTCATGCAGAACTTGCATGGATTTTCTCATGCGTTGCTAGAATCGGCTGGCTTAACCGTATGACCCAGTTTAAGGATAAAACTGGTAAAAATAAGGATCAGGCTTATTTAGGATTATATAGTTATCCAGTACTTATGGCTGCTGATATTTTATTATATCGTCCTACTCATGTACCTGTGGGTGATGATCAGAAGCAGCATATTGAGCTTACACGTGATATCGCCCAAAGCTTTAATAGCAAATACTCTACAGATATATTCAATTTACCTGAGCCATTAATAATGGGGGCTGCTACCAGAGTTATGAGCCTTAGAGACGGCTCAAAAAAGATGAGTAAATCAGATATTTCTGAAGCATCAAGAATAAATTTAGATGATGATGCAGATACCATCCGCCAAAAAATTATGAGGGCAAAGTCTGATAGCGATGTAATATCATCTGAAAATCTTGAGTTAAGACCAGAGCTTAATAATATGCTTAATATTTATGCCGCGTTCGCTAACGAAGAAAAGCTTACAGTTGCTCAAAAGTTTGAGGGTCAGGGCTTTTCAAGTTTAAAAACAGCTTTATCTGAGATAATTATTGAACATATGAGTCCTATTAGGCAGAAAATGATTGATTACCGTAAAAATGAAGATTACATACTCTCTATTTTAGCTAAAGGGAAGAATAAGGCTTTATCAGATACCATTCCTTTTGTTAATGACGTTAAGAAAATTATGGGTTTTCTATAATAATCAACTAATTAGATTATTAATCGCCTGTTATACACGAAAAAAAAGATCTATACATACATCTCTGACTTGCATAGAAAAGTTAATTAATTTACAATTATTGAATAATATAAGTTAATTATAATCATCCATTAGGAGAAATGCATGGATAAGGAGAAATTTGTACTATCAAATTTTAAACCATGCAAAATGTTTGAGTGCAAATCACTCATACCAGCTTTAGCCTTTACTTTAATTTCAATGTTAGTCACCTATCTTATTTGGGAAAGGGCTAGTCATTCTATAAACGACAAAAATATTATACATTTTGAGGCTATGGTAAAAGAAAGCGAGGCAGCATTACTTTATCGTATTGATTCTTATGAAAAAGCTTTAATAAGTGGAGCAGCTCTGTTTCATACAAATAGAGAAGTTGATAGTGAAGAATGGCGAAAATTTGTAGCATCACTTGATGTCAGAAATGCTTACCCTGGTATCAACGGTATAGGTTATATTGCTGATATTCACATGAGAGATAAAGATGAATATTTGAAAGAAATGAAAAAGAGGAAGGATATTGAGTTCAAAATTCACCCTGAAACACCAAGACCCGAATTATTTGTTATAACTTATATTGAGCCGATTGAAATTAATAAACCAGCTGTTGGACTTAATGTTGCATTTGAAGAGCATAGAAGAGAAGCTGCATATTTATCTAGGAATTCAGGAGTAGCTGCTGTAACTCGAAAAGTTCTCTTGGTACAAGATCAAACAAAAAGCCCCGGTTTCTTACTATTCTTACCTATGTATAAATCAGGCGTATCCTTAAAAAACGAAGATGAAAGAGTGAATTCATTCAAGGGCTGGATATATGCTCCATTTGTTGGTAAAAACTTTATGAAAAGCCTTACATCAAATCAGGGCGAATATTTTGACTTCACTGTATACGATGGCGAAGAAATAAATAATGATAGTATAATTTATACATCTATGAATCAGGATAACAAATATGATTCCAAGCTTAAAATAACAAAAACAATTGAAGTTAAACAACGAAAATGGCATCTAGTCTGGCAAAGCACACCAAAATTTGACTCCCAAATAAGAAATTACGAAACAATTATTATTTTATCTGGTGGTATTATATTAAGCTTTTTAGGTGGTGTACTTATTTACATATTGCTATCCAAAAATATTAAAGTACAGAACCTGGTTAAAGAAAAAACTGACTCACTTAATGATAGTCTTACTCATACTAATGCAGTACTAACCACTGTTGTAGACGGTATTATTACTATTGATAGCAAAGGAATAGTAAAGACTTACAACCCAGCTGCAGAAAGAATATTTGGCTACACCGCTGATGAAGTAATAGGTCAGAATATTAAAATCCTAATGCCAGAGCCTTATAAAACTGAGCATGATCAGTATATAGAAAATTATATTACAACCAAAAAAGCTAAAATTATAGGAGTTGGCAGAGAAACTTCTGGCAGGCGAAAAAATGGTCAGATATTTCCTATGGAGCTTGGGGTAAATGATTTTGAAATACATGGCAATAAAATGTTTGTAAGTAGTATACGTGATATTACAGAACGTAAAAATGCTGAGCTAAAAGTTGTCAAAGCATCCAAAGCTTTAGAGATGAAAAATATAGAACTGGAGGCAGCAAGGGAGCTTGCAGAAAGAGCTAACATATTAAAATCTGAATTTGTAGCAACAGTGAGTCATGAAATTAGAACCCCTATGAATGGCATTATGGGAATGACTGAGTTGCTATCGGAAACAAAATTAGATCCTGTGCAAACAAGTTATCTTGATACTGTAAAAAAATCGTCTGAGGTTTTGCTTAATATAATTAATGATATACTTGATATTTCAAGAATTGAATCTGGTAAACTAAACTTAGAAAATATTTCATTTGATTTATATGAAATAATCAGTGACTTGGTTAATTTATTATCAGCTAAAGCAAGAGAGAAGAATATTGATATTAAAGTCAATTTTGATAACAGTTTGCCAAAATATTTTATAGGGGATCCACTGAGACTTAAGCAAATTATTAATAATCTAATGAATAACGCAATTAAATTTACGGATCAAGGCTATATTTCATTGATTATTAAAGAAGTCCCAGATGACAACAACCTGTTTAAAAAGTTACTTATAATAGTAGAAGATACAGGCGTTGGCATTCCTTTAAACTCTCAATCGAAGTTATTCCAAAAGTTTTCTCAGGCAGATAGCAGCACCACACGTAAATATGGCGGAGCTGGTCTTGGTCTTGCAATATGTAAGCAGCTTATAGAAATGATGGGCGGTAACATAGGACTTGAAAGCATAGAAGGCAAAGGGTCTAAATTTTGGATAAATTTAAAACTACCCGTAGACTTACAGGGCGGAATTAAGAAAAATACCGAAATTCAACAAAACGGTATATTTAAAGATAAAAAGTTATTAGTTGTTGAAGATAATCCAGTAAACCGAGATTTTATTCTAGCGGTACTTAAAAATACCGGAGCCGTTATAAGTACTGCCGAAAATGGCAAAATAGCAATAGATATGGTCAAAGAAAATATGTACGATCTTATACTTATGGATTGTCAAATGCCTGAAATGGATGGATATGCAGCAACCAAAGCTATAAGAAAAATGGAAGCAAGTAGTGAAATTAAAAAACGAAACATAATTATTGCCGTTACTGCTAATGCCATGAAAGGTGATAAAGAAAAATGTCTGGACGCTGGAATGGACGACTATACTTCAAAACCAGTTAAAAAACAGGTTCTGCTTGAAGTGATGAATAAGTATATAAAATAGATACTTCAATAGTTTTTTAGAAATCTACCTTATCAGCATTGTACCATCTGTATCATGCCATCCTAAGAAAATTTCATCGTCTATTTTAATATCCTGCTGGCGGGAACCTGCGGCTGTTGGCGTTGTAGCTGTTATAACTTTGCCATGTGCTGTCTCTGCCTGATATATCAGTTGATCACCTAAGAAACTTATATCCAGCACTTTTGCTTTAAAAAAATTCTCATCAGCTAATGCCTGATCTTTGGAAATTATAAACTCTTCAGGTCTGATACCGATATATACATTTGTTCCTGCCTGAAACCTGTTTTGAAGGCTAATTTTAACCCTTAAATCATTAAACTCAATAAGCCTTACAATCGAATAATCTTCATGGTCGTCAACTTCTTCAACAAAAGCCTCAAACATATTTATTGTCCCAATAAAGTCTGCAACAAATAAACTATTAGGATAATCATAAATTTCCTGAGGCGTACCAATTTGCAGGATTCTTCCCTTATCCATAATCGCCATACGGTTTGCCATAGCCATAGCTTCCTGCTGATTATGAGTCACCATAATAAATGTAATGCCAAGCATATGCTGAATATTCATCAGTTCAAACTGCGTATGCTCTTTTGTTTTAAGATCAAGCGCACCTAGTGGCTCATCTAGCATAATAATCTTAGGACGTTTTGCAATGCACCTAGCAAGCGCCACACGCTGCTGCTGACCACCTGATAAGTCTTCAATGCTACGTGACTTAAAATCCTTCATTTTAACTATTTCAAGAACGTTATCTACCCTTTCATCTATTGTCTTTTGGTCTAAACCTTCCTGCCTTAAACCAAATGCAATATTTTCAAAAACATTCATATGAGGAAATAGTGCATAAGACTGAAACATCATATTTACAGGTCTTTTACTAGCAGGGGAATTTGTGATGTCTTTATCGTCAATTCTAATAATGCCAACGTCGGGATTATCAAAACCGCCTATCATTCTCATAAGCGTTGTTTTACCACAGCCTGAAGGACCCAGTAATGCAAAGAATTCGCCTTCATATATTGTTAGATTGATATCATCTAATGTAGGCGTCACCTGACCATCAAAACGCTTTGATAATCTTGAAATTTCAAGTATTGGGTTATTATCGGTAAAATTCGACTTTTTATTTGCAAGCATCGACATTTTGAATGTTCCTAAAAGATTTTAGGTATAAAATAAGGTTTTTATGCTTAAATCTCAATATAATTTATAAATTATCAGGCAAAAACACTTCGCCTGTTGAAATTGAAATGTCTTCGCCCTCATCTGAAGTAATAATTAAAAGCCCGTCCTCATTCAAACCTTTTAAAATACCTGTAATAATATTATTCCTTGTGGAAACCTTAATTTTTTCATTCATCATAAATGCGTTATTTTGCCATTGTGATTGAATATATTCAAAGTTATTTTTAAACCACATATCATATATTTTCATAAAGTTAGACATAAACTTATCTATAAGTTCATTATTATCTATGAAAACCTCATTTTCAAAAAGAGATGTAGGAGCAAAATTAGCGTCACTATGCTGAGGACAAATTTTCGTATTAACGCCAATCCCTATAACTACAAAATCACAGTTGTTGTCAGTTGATGAAATTTGGCTTTCCAGCAAAATGCCTGCACATTTCTTATGATTTAAAATAATATCGTTAGGCCATTTTATATAAAACTTATTATGAGAATTATCAAAAAGCTTTTGTTTCATTTCATTAAGAGCATTTACAAGTGCAATTGACGCAACATAAACAAGCTGACTTGCTTTATATATTTGGTATTTTTGATTTAATAGAAGTGATATGTGCAAATTCCCAGGTTCTGAGTGCCAAACCCTGCCATACTTGCCCTTACCTGCTGTCTGTACGCCCCCCCAAATTAAAAAATTTCCCAGAGCGCCCCTTTTTGCTATACGTATTGCTTCTGCATTTGTACTATCAATTACGTCGTATAAAAGCGGTGTAAACTCATTCTGCCAGGTCATTAATATCTCCCAGGGGATAATCTTTTAAGGTTATTTCGATAAACTCAGTACATTTAAAGCTGAAAAATAGCTTATAGCACTACTATGAAATAGAATATAAACAATGTTATATATTCCAGCAAATGCAGCCACTATCATATTGTCCATACTCATGCGCAGTTGTAACATGCCTTTAACTTCATCAAAGTACATTACCTTTACGATATTTAAATAGTAATAAGCTGAAATTACCGAAGAAATTACAGCAAGTACTGCAATGATAATATGATTTGATGCAACTAATGACTCAAGTATTACAAATTTAGCAAAAAATCCTGCAAGTGGCGGGATTCCTGCGAGTGAAAACATCATAATAGCAATAATGAGGGCTGCATATGGTGATGTTTTTGAAAGACCTGATAAATCATCTATACTTTCAAAAGCGTAAAACTTCTCAATAGCAGTAAATACAGCAAATGCACCTATTACTGTTACACCATAAATTATAACATAAATCTCTGTAACAAGCTTCATAGTTGCAGGATTAGTAAGCGCCAGAATTAAAAAACCCATATTACTGATAGAGCTGTATGCCATAATTCTTTTGATTTTAGTTTGTTTAATAGCACCAAATGCCCCAACAAACATTGAAATTACAGCTACCAGAATGAATATGCCTTGCATGCTTGGTAACCATTTGATTAAATATGCATCAAATATTTTAACTAATAAGCCAATTGCCGCGATTTTAGGCACCGACGCAAAAAATGCAGTAAATATAGTTGGTGATCCTTCATATACATCTGGTGTCCACATGTGAAATGGAGCTAAAGATAATTTAAAGAAAAAACCTATTAATATCATAACAATCCCAACTGTAATAGCAGATGGTAAACTTGAAAGGTCAATATATTCATTGCCAATAGATGCCTTTAATGTTTCAAAACTAATAGTCCCTGTGAATGCATATACTAGAGACATTCCATATAGCATTAATCCTGATGCAATTGCACTAAGAACGAAGTATTTAAGACCTGCCTCAGATGATAACGCATTATCGCGGTTTGATGCAGCTAGAACATATAAACTTAATGCCTGAAGCTCTACTGCGACATATAAACTTATAAAAGTCGCAGATGAAAGCATCATCATAGCACCGAGTAATGAAAAGATAACTAGTGGAACCAGCTCAAATGTATAGTAAGATTTAGCATCTTTGTTAGATGCCATTAACACTAGAATCACCGCTGTAAACAATATCAAAATAGAGCGCATAACAGCAGTAAAATCAGTATATAATACCTGCATATCGAAATTATTTGATATATTAAGCAAAGGAATGATACCTACTAAAAAAGCTGCACTGCCTAAACATAATGGTTTAAAGGTTTTTTCACCCTTAAACACACCAATCATAAGTACTATAACTCCTAATAGTCCTACGTAAAAATCAGGGGCAATAGATGATGAAAATATATGTAATAAACCTGATGCTTCTAGCATTATAGACTACTCCGATAAAAACAATTTGGCATAATTTCCTATAGATTGCGTAATAAATCTATTCACAATGTCAGGATAAACACCAATTAATAAGGTAATAAACGCAAGCGGAATATAATATACTCTCTCTAAAACAGTTGCGTCTTTAAAATGCTCAATTTCAGGATTTGTAATTTTTCCAAACATTACTTTTGCATATAATACAAGCATGTATATTGCGCCTAAAACTACACCTAATGCAGTTAAAATGCCGAAAGTTTTATGAACTGAAATTACACCCAGCATTACCAAAAATTCACCAACAAATCCGCTAGTTCCTGGAAGTCCTACTGAGGAAAGCATAAATATCATAAAGAATGCACTTAAAACTGGCATTTTACTTGCAACGCCGCCATATGCAGCAATTTCTTTTGTATGAAGCCTGTCATATAAGCTGCCAACTATTAAGAAAAGTGCCGCAGATACAAAGCCATGGCTTATCATTTGGAATATTGATCCGTAATATCCAGCATAGTTAGTTGCTGCAATATTCATACCTTCAAAATTAACTATATTATGGGTTTTAGCACCATACTTTAATCCTATGAACATACCGATAGTAACATATCCCATATGAGCAATAGATGAATATGCTATCATTTTCTTCATATCTTTTTGGGCAAAAGCAACTATGGACGCATAAATAATGGCAATAATACTTAGCACTACTATAAAATCGGTAAAATATACTGACGCCTCAGGTAGCATTGGTATAGAGAACCTTAAAAAGCCGTAGCCACCTAGCTTAAGTAAAACACCCGCTAATATTACAGAACCTGCTGTAGGCGCTTGTACGTGCGCATCTGGCAGCCAAGTATGAAAAGGAAACATTGGGATTTTCACAGCAAATGATGCAAAGAGTGCTAGCCATAAATATTTCTGTATTGTTAGTGATAGGCTTGGCGTAAGCATCTGAAGTGATACTATATCGAATGTTGAAAATTGATTGTTTAAATATAAAATTGCTACTAATAATAAGACCGATCCCAAAAATGTATACAGGAAGAATTTCATCGCTGCGTAAATTCTGTTATCTCCCCCCCATATACCAATGATCATAAACATAGGTATTAGAGATGCTTCAAACATGATATAAAATAATATAGCATTCATTGAGGTAAATATACCTATAACAATCGCCTCTAAAAACAAAAAACTTGCCATATATAGCTTTAATCTTTGTTTTACTGCACCACTTGCCAGTATACAAATCGGCATTAGAGATGTAGTTAACATAATGAGAGACAATGCTAAGCCATCAACCCCAAGCACTGGCAGACCATAGCCATAATCTTCTACAAATGCAAAGCTTGAGTAATTTTCTAAGCTTGAAAATACAGCAGGGTTTACGAAAAAAGAATAGGAAATGATTAATGAAACTATGAATGTAGCAAGTGTTGAAATTAAACTAAAGTTTCTAATTTGCTTTTGGCTTTTTTCATCATTATTTTGAAACATTAATAATATTAGTAAACCTGCGATAAGCGGTATAAATATTAAAATACTTAAATATGGTAACTTTGTCATATTTCTACCAGAAAATATAATATGTTAATAAACCAAGCAAACCAATGAACATCACAAATGCATAGTGATATATGAGTCCAGTTTGAGCTTTTGAAACTTTATAAGCAATTTGCTTTGTAGCCGATGCAAAACCGTTAGGACCAAAGCCATCTACAATTTTAATATCAAATAACTGCCATATTTTTTGAGCAATTTTTGTAAACGGCTCAACAAACGCTTTATGGTAAATTTCATCAAAATAAAATTTATTAAATGAAAGCTTATAAACTGGCTTCAAATATTTTTTCATAGTGTCTTTCATATTTGGGATCAGTATATATACTGCAAAAGCTGAAATTATCGCAATAACACCAAGTATTAATGGTAAGATTTTGATTATTTGAGGAGTATGATGAATTTCACTTAGAATATTATGAGCTTCCTGAACTTTAATCGCACCATTCCAGAATGCTAAATTTTCATGAATAATTCCTAAAATTTCTGCACCATAGTATCCTGAAAACACCGCGCCAAATGCCAAGACAAATAAAGGCACAAGCATTACCAGAGGCGATTCATGAACATGCGATGCTACTTCATCATTGTAATTAGCCTTACCATGGAATACATTAAATAACAGCCTCCACGAATAGAATGTAGTTAGGAAAGCTGCAAATACAGTTGCAAAATAAGCAAATTTAGCAATATCACCATGGCTCATAAACGCAGATTCAATAATTGCATCTTTGGAATAGTAGCCTGCAAGTGGTGGGAATCCTGCGATAGCAATTGATCCAATCCAGAACATAGCATATGTTACAGGAATTTTTTTCCACAAATTACCCATGTTAAAGATATTTTGTTCATCACTCATTGCATGTATTACGCTACCTGCGCTTAAGAATAAAAGCGCCTTGAAGAATGCATGTGTTGCTAAATGAAAAATTGCCACAGGATATGCAGATAAACCACATGCTACAAACATATAACCTAACTGACTACAGGTAGAATATGCGATTATTTTCTTAATATCAGTTTGTGTCATTGCAACAATTGCGGCGAACATTGCTGTTAAACTTCCTATGATTACTATAAAGCTTCTAACATCTGCTGAATATTCAAACATCGGGGAGAATCTCGCAACTAAGAAAACACCGGCTGTTACCATTGTTGCAGCGTGAATAAGAGCAGAAACAGGTGTTGGTCCTTCCATTGCATCAGGGAGCCAAGTATGTAAACCCAATTGCGCTGATTTACCCATTGCCCCTAAGAAAAGCATTAAGCAAATAAAATCTATTGCATTAAATGCATATCCAAAGACCATAAAAGTAGAATCTAATTTATTTGGAATTTGAGTAAATATTTCGCTGAAATTAATAGAACCAAATAAGTAATAAATACATGAAATCCCGATGATAAATGCAAGATCACCGACTCTGTTAACTAAAAAAGCTTTAATTGCGGCTTTATAAGCAGACTCTTTATGATACCAAAATCCAATTAATAAATACGAGCAAACACCTACGCCTTCCCAGCCGAAAAATACCTGTAATAAGTTGTCAGCAGTAACTAACATAAGCATTGCAAATGTAAATAAAGATAAATACGCCATAAACCTTTGGATGTGTGGGTCGTGATGCATATACCCTACTGAATATAAATGCACTAAGAATGAAACTGATGTAACTACAATAAGCATTACAGCAGTTAAACTATCAATAGTTACTGTCCAGCTAACTTTAAACATTGGAATATTTATCCATGAAAAAAGTGTAGAAGTAAGAATTTGCTTATCTAAAATTACTGTTTTAAATGTAAGTAATGCACAAATTAATGCTACAAATATAGCGGCTGTTGTTATAGACTGCGCAAAATTACGCGATACATTCCTACAAAACAGTCCAGCTATTGCTGCTCCAAATAAAGGTAAAAGTACAATTGCTTCGATCATAAACTACCCCTTTAACTGATTTGCGCTATCTACCGTAATTGTATTTTTATTACGATAGTATATTACAAGTATAGCAAGCCCAATGGCAGCTTCAGCAGCCGCAACTGTTAAAATAAAGATTGCAAATATTTGACCCTCTAACTGGTCTCTCTGCATAGCTGAAGCTATAAAATTAATATTTACAGATAATAAAATAAGCTCGATGCAAAGCAATATTGCTATAAGATTCCTACGGTTTATAAAAATACCAGCAACGCCAATAGTAAATATTATCGCTGAGAGTATAAAGTAATCTATAATAGATACCGCAATTAAACTAGTTTCCAAAGTTTGCTCCCTGTCCTGTTTCCATTTTTACTATTTTTAAACCACCTTCTTTTGTACGAGATAATTGTTTATTAATATCTTGTTTTCTAACTTTTTCTCTGGTTCTTAAAGTAAGTAAAATTGATCCTATCATAGCTACTAACAAAATAATTCCTGATAATTGGAAAGGTATCGAATACTCTGTGTAGAGAACATCACCTATTTGTCTAATATTCGACTTTGAATTTGGTAAATGCGGCACATAAAATGAATTTGACGCCATAACTTTTGTATATGAATTATTGAACATTACAAATAAGTCTATAAATAATACACTTCCTACAAAAAGTGCAAAATATATATTTTTGTAAAAACCCTTTCTAATTTCAGCAATATTAATATCTAGCATCATTACAACGAATAAGAACAATACAGCTACAGCGCCCACATATACTATCACTACAGTCATAGCCAAAAATTCAGCTGATATTAATACAAATAACGCTGCTGCATTAAAAAACACCATTATTAATGAAAGAACTGAATGTACGGGATTACGAAGACTAATTACCATAAGTGAGAATATCACCATAAGGCTTGCGAAAAAATAAAAACTGAGACCTGCAATTAAATCTACCATAATCTACCTGTACTCTGCTTCTTTATTAATATTATCTGCAATTTGTTGTTCCCATATTGCACCATTTCTGAGCAGCTTTTCTTTATTATAAAACAGCTCTTCTCTGGTTTCAGTTGCAAATTCGTAATTTGGTCCTTCAACAATTGCATCAACTGGGCATGCTTCCTGACAAAATCCACAGTAAATACATTTTGTCATGTCTATATCATAACGAGTTGTTCTACGGCTTCCGTCTTCTCTTTGCTCTGCTTCAATTGTTATCGCCTGTGCTGGGCAAATTGCCTCGCATAACTTACATGCAATACATCTTTCTTCACCATTAGGATATCTGCGTAAAGCATGCTCACCCCTAAATCTTGGGCTTATTGGTGATTTTTCATACGGGTAATTAATTGTAACTTTTGGCTTGAACATATACTTTAAGGTTAGCGCCATTCCTGCCACAATCTCATAAAGTAAAAATGATTTTAGATACCTGTTAAACATTCCAAACCTTTTCTAAACATTATTTGTATATACCACAACGCTTGCAACAAGCACAACCCATATTAGGCTTAGCGGTAAGAAAACTTTCCAGCCTAGTCTCATAAGCTGATCATATCTGTAACGTGGAAGAGTTGCCCTTACCCATAAAAAGCAGAACAATACAAAAGCAATTTTTGATACAAACCAGATAAAACCTGGGATAAAGCTTAAAGCTTCAATATTAAATGGCGGAAGCCAGCCTCCCATAAATAGTATCACAAGCATAGCACTTGTTAGAATCATATTTGCATATTCCCCTAAAAAGAAAAGCGCAAATGGAATAGATGAATACTCTACGTTATAACCTGCAACAAGCTCTGCTTCTGCTTCTGGTAAATCAAATGGAAGTCTGTTTGTTTCAGCAAGAATTGATATAAAAAATACAACTGACATAGGAAGAAGTAACAACTCAAAATACCATGGCATATTCTTTTGAGCCAGTACTATTTCTGTAAGGTTTAGCGTGCCAGTACACAAAAGAACTGTAATAATTACAAGCCCCATTGATACTTCATAAGAAATCATCTGTGCAGATGATCTGATAGCACCTAAAAACGCATATTTAGAATTACTTGCCCACCCTGACATTATAATGCCGTATACACCAAGTGATGATACTGCCAATAAATATAGTACGCCCACGTTTATATTTGCTATAGCACCATTTTCGCTAAATGGCACAACTGCCCAGCCTATTAAAGCCAATACAAAGGTTACTATAGGCGCAATCATAAAGATCACTTTATTAGCCTGAGTTGGAAGTATAATCTCTTTAAGCATGAGCTTAAGACCATCAGCAAAAGCCTGTAATAATCCGAAAGGTCCTACAACGTTAGGTCCTTTGCGCATTTGCATAGACGCAATAACCTTTCGCTCGGCATATGTTAAGTATGCAACACACACAAGTAAAGGTACTATTACTAAAAGTATTTTTCCTATAATAAAAACTACAGGTAATATGATACTTTCTAACATTTATGCAGCCTCTTCGTCTTTGTTTTTAAACAGCTTTGCACATTCCGCCATAGTTCTTGATGACCTCGATATTGGATCTGTCATAAAGAAATTATCACAAATTGTATTTATGGTAGAATTATTTATATCACCTGCACTACCAAAAGCTACAAAATTTTCAGATAAAATTTCATCTATTTTTGCAAAATGTGGATGTTTTGCATAAATTTCACTACGTAACTCTTTTAAATTTTTTGGAGCCGTAATTCTGCCAATATTTTCAATGACTTCAGATAAAATCTGGTAATCAGGTTTTGCCATATTTAAAGGCGCTACAGCCATTTTTGTTTGCTGTACTCGTCCTTCCATATTTAAATATATTGCATTTTTCTCAGTATAAGCGCTTCCTGGTAACACTACATGGCTATGTTTAGCACCATTATCGCCATGGTGACCCTGATAAATAATTTTACATTTATCACTAATACCAGATAAAGCAAATTCATCTGCGCCTAATAGGTATAAAACTTTTATATCACCAGATTTTGCCGCTTCAATCATTTGGTATGCATTCATCCCGTTTTCAGGCACAAACCCAAGGTCAAGGCTAGCAACTCTGCTTGCAGCTTTATGAAGTACGTTATAACCTTTATGATCATCACGGTTTATGTTAAATTTCTCACAAATATCAGAAAGGACTTTTTGAACTGAATACGAATCTTCTCTTGCAAAAATAGCCTCACCAACAATAATTACAGGGTTTTTAGCGTTTTGTAATTTCTCAGCAAATTCGTGCTCACCTGCCAGAATATCCTTTAAAATATTTGCATTATCGCCTAAATGCTCAACTGGATATGTTTGATCGTCAATTTTACCAATACTTGCGAAATATGTATGATTTTTACGATATGTTTTGCGTAATCTTGCACCTACCATTGAAGCTTCATAACGTGGATTGCTTCCAACAAATAGAACAACATCAGCTTTTTCTAAGCCTTGTATTGTTGTGTTAAACAAATAAGAGAATCTATTATTAAATTTATATTTTAAGCCTTTTACACCGTCTATGTTTTTAATATTTAGATCATCTGCGATTCTTTTCATGAGATAAATTGACTCACCATCTGCAAGATCACCAGCAATAAAGCCAATTTCAGATGGCTTATGGGTATTAAGCAAATTCTTTACAGCAGCATATGCATCTTCCCATGAAGCTTCTTTAAACTTACTGTTTTCTTTAAGCATTGGTCTATCAAGTCTTTGATATTTTAAACCATCATAAGCAAATCTTGTTTTATCGCTTATCCATTCTTCGTTGATTTCTTCATTAATTCTTGGAAGAATACGCATTACTTCAAGACCTCTGTAATCTACCCTAATGTTGCTTCCAACAGCATCTAAAACATCAATAGATTCAACTTTGCGAAGTTCCCAGCTTCTTGCTTTGAATGCATAAGGCTTGGATGTAAGCGCTCCAACCGGACATAAATCAATTATATTGCCTGATATTTCAGATGAAACTGCTTTTTCAACATAAGTACCAACTTCCATATGTTCGCCTCTGCCTGTTGCACCAAGGTCTGGAACACCTGCAATCTGGTCAATAAACCTGATACATCTGGTACAGTGAATACATCTTGTCATATGGGTTTTAATCAGAGGACCCATATATTTATCTGTTACAGCACGTTTATTTTCGTGGAAACGGCTACCGCACTTACCATATGCCATAGC
Organism: Alphaproteobacteria bacterium 33-17; assembly: GCA_001897445.1. Lineage (NCBI taxonomy): Bacteria > Pseudomonadati > Pseudomonadota > Alphaproteobacteria > Alphaproteobacteria bacterium 33-17. Next base: position 17,166 of record MKSX01000026.1, read on the forward strand.
TTGATCTTGCAAATCACATTCACCACCTTGATCACATATAGGGCAGTCAAGCGGATGATTAATTAGTAAAAACTCCATTACACCTTCACGAGCTTTCTTAACTGTAGGCGTATCAGTTTTTATTACCATGCCATCATTTACAGGCATTGCGCAAGATGCAACTGGTTTTGGTGCTTTTTCCATTTCTACTAAGCACATACGGCAGTTACCAGCAATCGATAATTTATCATGGTAGCAGAATCTTGGTATTTCAATACCTGCAATTTCACAAGCCTGAATAACTGTAAGACCTGCTGCTACTTCAATCTCTTTGCCATCTATTGTAATTTTTGGCATAACTTTTAACCCTCTATGCTACTCTTTTTCTATATTCTTCAATTCTTTGCTCAATTACTGGTCTGAAGTGTCTTATAAGCCCCTGAATTGGCCATGCCGCTGCATCACCTAGCGCACAAATTGTATGACCTTCGATCTGTTTGGTTACATCAAGCAATTGATCAATTTCGTGTTTTTCTGCTCTGCCTTCTACTAAACGCATCATAACGCGCCACATCCAGCCCGTACCTTCACGGCATGGCGTACACTGACCACATGATTCATGCATATAAAATTTACTCAGTCTTGCAATTGCATAAATAATATCTGTCGATTTATCCATAACGATTACTGCCGCTGTGCCAAGTCCGCTTTGAACTGCCCTCAAACTATCGAAATCCATTAGCACTTCATCGCAAATTGATTTTGGAAGCATCGGAACAGATGATCCACCAGGAATAATTGCAAGCAAGTTATCCCAGCCGCCTCTAACGCCACCAGCATGTTTTTCAATAAGTTCTTTAAGCGGAATTCCCATAGCTTCTTCAACGTTACAAGGCTTGTTGACATGACCTGAAATTGAGAAGATTTTGGTACCAGTATTATTAGGTCTGCCAATACCTGCAAACCAGTCAGCACCACGTCTTAATATTGTTGGTGCTACTGCGATTGACTCAACGTTATTTACTGTCGTAGGGCAGCCGTAAAGTCCAACTCCCGCAGGAAATGGCGGCTTAAGCCTTGGTTGACCTTTATTTCCTTCTAAACTCTCGAGTAACGCAGTCTCTTCACCACAAATATAAGCACCAGCTCCTCTATGAACATATAGATCAAAATCCCAGCCTGAACCACAAGCATTTTTACCAATTAGACCTGCTTTATAAGCTTCGTCTATAGCATATTGTAATCTTTGTGCCTCATGGACATATTCACCACGAATATATATATAACAAGCATGCGCTCTGATTGCGAATGATGCAATTAAGCACCCTTCAATAAGCATATGCGGGTCTGAACGCATAATCTCACGATCTTTACATGTTCCAGGTTCACTTTCATCGGCATTAACTACTAAATATGAAGGCTTAGCATGAGTTTTTGGCATAAATGACCATTTCATACCAGTTGAGAACCCAGCCCCACCTCTACCGCGAAGTCCAGATTTTTTAACTTCTTCAATGATATTATCCTGACCGCGTTCAATTAAAGCTTTGGTATTATCCCAAATGCCACGTTTTTTTGCGCCATCCAACTTCCAATCATGCTCGCCATATAAGTTTTTAAAAATTCTGTCTTTATCATGCAACATAATTACACACCCTCTTTCAGAGTTGTTTTACCGCCCTCAGGCATTGAATTGAGGCGACCATTTTGTGGTCCTACTTTTACTTCTTTTCCTGCTGCTAAATCATCTAATAGTTTTGTGAAGTTTTCTTCATTTAAATCTTCAAAGTAGTCATCATTAATTTGCACCATTGGAGCATTGGAACACGCACCTAAACATTCAACTTCTAAAAGGCTAAACATTCCATCTTCTGAAGTTTCGCCAGATTCAATACCTAGCTTGTTTTTGCAAACTTTTTTAATGTCGTCAGCGCCTCTTAACCAACATGGGGTTGTTCCGCAAAGCTGTATAAAATACTTTCCAACAGGGGCAAGATTAAACATTGTATAAAATGTTGCAACTTCATATACTCTGATTTCTGGCATATTCAAAATTGAAGCAATTTTTGTCATTGCAGCACGCGGAATCCAGTTATCATTTTGTCTTTGCGCTAAATCAAGTAGTGGAAGCACAGCACTTTGCTGACGCCCTTCTGGATACTTAGCAATAATTGCTTTAATTTTTTCTTGATTTTCAGCATTAAACTCAAATGTTTTTGGTTGCTCAAAATGCTTACTTGGTTTTATGCCACTCATCTATCAATCTCTCCAAATACAATATCAAGGCTTCCTATAATTGTTACTACGTCTGCAAGTAAATGTCCTTTTGACATAAAATCTAATCCTTGCAAATGAGCAAAACCTGGCGCTCTTAATCTACATCTATATGGTTTATTTGTACCATCTGCAATCACATGCACACCAAACTCTCCTTTTGGAGCCTCTACCGCTGCATAATATTCACCCGCTGGCACATGATACCCTTCAGTATAAAGCTTAAAGTGATGAATTAATGCTTCCATAGATTTTTTCATTTCAGTTCTAGGAGGCGGTGCAATTTTCTTATCTAACGTTTTCACAGGACCTTTTGGCATTTGTTCCAAGCATTGCTTTATGATCTTAACTGACTGGTACATCTCTTCAACACGCACCAAATATCTGTCATAACAGTCACCGTTTTTACCAACTGGAATATCAAAATCCATTTTGCTATAAACATCATATGGCTGTGATTTTCTTAAGTCCCAGGCAATACCAGATCCTCTAACCATTGCACCTGAAAATCCCCAGTTCATTGCCTCTTCAGGCGATACAACACCAATATCAACTAAACGCTGCTTCCAAATTCTGTTATCTGTTAGTAAACTTTCAACATTCGCCAAGCATTCAATAAATTTATCATTAAAGTTTTTAATATCGCTTAATAAATCATCTGATATATCCTGAGCTACACCACCAGGTCTGAAGTATGCAGCATGCATACGCGAGCCGCTTGCTCTTTCGTAAAATTCCATAAGTTTTTCACGTTCTTCAAAAAGCCATAAAAGCGGAGTAGTTGCACCAACGTCAAGCGCTTGTGTTGTAATATTCATTATATGGTTTAAAAGTCTGCCAAGCTCAGCAAATAACACTCTAATATACTGCGCCCTAAGTGGCACATCACAACCAAGCAATTTCTCTACTGCTAAGCAATAAGCATGCTCCTGATTCATCGGAGCTACGTAATCAAGCCTGTCTAAATAAGGTAGTGCCTGCAAATAGGTTTTATGCTCCATAAGCTTTTCAGTACCTCGGTGAAGAAGACCTATGTGTGGGTCAGCTCTGTCAATAACTTCACCATCCATCTCTAAAACCAGCCTTAATACTCCGTGTGCCGCTGGATGCTGCGGACCAAAGTTAAGGGTCATATTTTTAATTTCAAACTGCTGCGACATAACTCACCTTTTATGCTTTTGCTTTTTCATCACCAGGAAGAACATAATGCGCACCTTCCCATGGGCTTAAAAAGTCAAAACTTCTATATTCTTGTGATAAATTTACTGGTTCATAAACAACTTTTTTGGTTTCCATATCATAGCGAACTTCAACATATCCTGTAAGTGGAAAGTCCTTACGAAGCGGATGACCCTGGAAGCCATAATCTGTAAGTATTCTTCTTAAATCTGGGTTGCCGTTAAACATAACGCCATACATATCCCAAACTTCACGTTCGTACCATATAGCACCACTAAATATGGATGATACCGAATCAAGTATTTCATCACTATCAGCTGATGTTTTAATATAAACCCTTTTATTATACTTCATACTTAGAAGCTGATATGTTACTTCAAATCTCTTTTCTTTGTATGGAAAATCAGAACAAAAAATATCAATCAATGTTTTGAACTGCATTTTTTCGTCATCTTTAAAAAAACAAATTGCATTCAAAATATTTTGACTGTCAACGCGGCAGTGAACCGAATTATCATGCGCAATATGCAAATCATTAAGGCATGTAATATTAGCATTTATATAAGTTATAAGCTCTTCGTTACTATGACTCATTTGCGTACCTCTTAAGCTTTAATGTGCCGGTACGTTTAATTTTTCTTTGTAGCTGAATAATCCCATATAGCAGAGCTTCTGCTGTTGGTGGGCATCCTGGCACATATACGTCAACAGGAACAATCCTGTCACATCCTCTAACAACTGAATATGAGTAATGGTAATATCCACCACCGTTTGCGCAGCTTCCCATAGATATAACCCAGCGAGGTTCAGGCATCTGGTCATAAACTTTACGCAGTGCCGGAGCCATCTTATTTGTAAGAGTACCTGCAACGATCATAACGTCTGATTGTCTTGGTGATGGTCTAAATACTAAACCAAATCTGTCAAGATCGTATCTACTTGCAGCTGTTTGCATCATCTCAACCGCGCAGCATGCTAACCCAAAAGTCATAGGCCAAAGTGACCCTGTTCTTGCCCAGTTTGCCAGATCATCGAGCTTTGCAAGTACAAAGCCACGGTTTTTAACTTCATCTGCCATTGCAGTAAGTATTGCATTTTGATCGCTTCCGCTAGGTATTGGGCTATTACTTTTATTAAACATATTTACTCCCACTCGAGTGCACCTTTTTTCCATTCATAAACAAAGCCTATTGTTAGTACCGCTAAGAACAGCATCATAGACCAAAATCCTGTAAGACCAATGTGTTTAAGACTTATAGACCAAGGAAACAAAAATGTAACCTCAAGATCAAAAATGATAAATAAAATTGCAACTAAATAGAATCTAATATCAAATTTACCTCTGGCATCGCCAAAAGCATCAAATCCGCATTCATATGCAGATGTTTTTTCAGGGTCAGGCTTAAATGTTGCAAGTATAAATGGAATAACCACCATGACTATTGAAAGCCCGATTGCAATAACTAAAAAGACCAAAAGCGGAAAATATTCCGTAAGTAACTTGGGGTCAAAAAACATGATAAATCTCTAAAAATTATATATTTTTGCCATATAATATATAATATCGAAATATTCAAATTTGCAAACTATTTCTTGAATATAATAAAATAATGCTACTCTTTACTTGAAAAAGTGGAAATCAGTAATTAACTTATTATCAAGATATTTTTAAATTAGGTAAAATAATGGCAATGGAATCAATGCACGGTACCACAATTTTATCTGTACGTAAGGGCGATCAGGTTGCTATCGCCGCTGACGGACAGGTATCGCTGGGTCCGACAATCATAAAAACAAATGCAAAAAAACTTCGTAATCTAGCAAACGGTAAGATTCAGGTTGGTTTTGCAGGTTCTACTGCCGATGCACTTACACTTTTTGAAAGACTAGAGGCAAAGCTTGATAAGCACCCAAATCAACTAATGAGAGCTTGCGTTGAGCTTGCTAAAGACTGGCGTACAGATAAATATTTACGACGTTTAGAAGCTATGATGATTGTTGTAGATTCTAAAGTCACCCTGGTTTTAACAGGTAATGGTGACGTGATAGAACCAGAAGACGGAGTTGTAGCAATCGGATCAGGCGGCAATTATGCACTTTCTGCAGCACGCGCACTTTATGACTTTGATTTAAAAGCAGAAGAAATTACAAAACGAGCTATGGAGATCGCAGCAGGCATATGTGTTTATAGCAATACCAATATAATTATGGAAGTTTTAGAAAATGAACGTAAATGAATCAACCATCACTCCTAGGCAAATTGTTAGCGAACTTGATAAATTTATTGTAGGACAAAGTGATGCCAAAAAAGCAGTAGCAATTGCTCTTAAAAACCGTATTCGTCGCAGAAATGTTGATGACAAGCAAATGAAGGAAGAAATTGTTCCTAAAAATATTCTTATGATCGGTCCTACTGGGGTTGGTAAAACTGAGATTGCAAGACGCCTTGCTAAAATAGTTGGTGCGCCATTTATCAAAACTGAGGCAACTAAGTTTACTGAAGTAGGATATGTTGGTAAGGACGTAGAGTCTATTATCCGTGATCTTTTTGAAAATGCCGTAAATATGGTACGCCAGAAGATGCGTAAAGAATACGAAGATTTAGCTCGTGAGTCTGCTGAAGATAAAGTATTAAATAGCTTAGTTGGCGAAAATGCAAGCCATGAGACTCGCGAAAAATTTAGACAAATGCTTCATGATGGCAAACTGGACTCTAAGGAAGTTGAAATTGAAGTTGTAGATAATCCAAGCCCAAATTCGGGTATGAATATGTTTGATATGCCAGGCGGTCAAATGGGCGTAGGCGTTGTTAGCATTAGTGATATTTTAGGCAAGGCTATTGGTATTGATAAGAAAACCAAAACCAAAAAAGTTACTGCTAAGGAGGCGATGGAAATTCTAATTAAAGAAGAATCTGATAGCCTAATTGATGATGAAAAAGTTATCAAAACTGCTTTAGATTTAACCCAGCAAGACGGTATTGTATTTATTGACGAAATAGACAAGGTTGTAGCACGAAACGATGGCAGAGGCGACGTAAGCCGCGAAGGTGTGCAGCGTGATTTACTTCCACTTATTGAAGGTACATTCATTAATACAAAATACGGCATTATTAAAACTGATCATATTTTGTTTATTGCATCGGGCGCTTTCCACTTAGCCAAGCCTTCTGATTTACTACCAGAGCTTCAAGGGAGACTTCCTGTACGAGTTGAGCTTAAGCCGCTATCTAAAGATGACATGATTAAAATCATGAAAGAGCCTGAAACAAGCCTGCTTAAACAATATCAGGCACTTATAAAAACAGAATCAATTGAGCTTAAATTTACCGACGAAGCTATTGAAAAAATTGCCGAAATCGCAATTCATATTAATAACGAAGTTGAAAATATTGGCGCAAGAAGGCTTCATACAATCTTAGAAAAGTTACTAAGCGAAGTAAGCTTTGATGCGGGCGATAAAATTACTGATAAAGACTTTGCTATCACCGCAGATTATGTTGAAAGCCAGCTTAAAGACATTTCTTATAATATTGATCTTAGCAAGTTTATATTATAGGAAGCTTAAGTGCAGTTTATTGATATTGGCGCAAAAGACTCTGTTTACCCTCGCTTTGAAAGTAAAATAGAGTCTTTTGAATATATACACCTATTTGAACCAAACCCTGTTTTTGCTGAAAAACTTCGTGCAAAATATAATAGTCTACCAAACATTTATGTTCATGAAATTGCTATTTCAAATGAAACAGGTCAGGCAAATTTCAATATCGCAAAATTAAATGCTGCATCATCCCTTCTTAAACCAAATGAAGATCTTATTACTGAATTAAACCTTAAGTCTTTCCGTTCCAAGGGACAAATAACCGTTAAAACAAGTACATTAGATGATTTGCATAAAAGCGGTGTTTTAAAATCAATGCCAACTATTCTCAAAATTGACGCCCAGGGAATGGAAGCGAAAATTATAGAAGCTGGTAGCAGGTTTATCACCTCTCACGTAGAACTCATTATCTGCGAGGCAGATTTTCATAAACGCTATGAAGGCGGTAGCAGTTTTGAGGAAGTAGACAGACTTATCAAGCTACTGGGGTTTGAATTTATTAAGTTTGTAGACGAAGTATACTTCCGCGAAAACCCCACCCAGATATTTTTCGCAGATGGGGTTTATGGAAGGAAGGGATCCGTTTATGATTTTAATCATATTTTAGACTTATTATACTAATTCCTAAAATTTATCAGCCACAACATATATTGATAAAGGTGACTAGAAATATCTTTGAAATTCGAAAAACGCCAAAGCGTTTCTTCACTTTACAACTCCCCCCACTCACCCATTTTTAATCTCATAAACTTTCCGCATAACTAATTTGCAACTGAGCTGGCTGCATTCCTTGAAATACATTATAAAAATACCCCTTCTATTTTTATATGGGAAGGGGGTATGATAAAAAAAGGTCGTAAAAGACAACTTCTCTTACGACCTTTAAAACTTTTTTGATATAAATCAACTAGTTATTAGACTTAATAAAGTTTTCAATAGAGTCCATATCAAGACTTTGGTTAAACACTTTTCCATTAATAATGATGAATGGAGTACCCTGAACTTTAAAGTCCATGCCCATTGATCTTGCTCTAGCTAAATATGTATCAGGATATGTAGATTTTAGAACTTCCTCTAACTGATCTTTATTTATTCCTAAGCCTACTGCAATATTTTTAGCAGACTCTACAGTTCTAACCCCTTCATCCATTAACTTAAAATAAAAGTCACTATAAACTTCAGGCTTTAATTTAAATACGCTGGCAGCAACTGCTCCGAGTGCAAGAGAACCATCGCCCATTACAGGAAAATCAATAAGTATCATTTTAGTATCTTTATGTTTTGCCATGTATGCTTTTAATGCAACGGCAGATTTTAAACAGAAACCACAATTATAATCAAAGAATTGCACTATAACGTTTTTAGCGTCTTTATTACCATAAAATGGGAAATTTTTTGGATCTTGCAATTCAGACATACGTTTTGCTATAGCCGTATTAGCTTCAGCCGATTGTTTATCCATTTCGTTTTCCTGATATCTTTTAATTGCATTAATCACAACTTCAGGATCTTCTTCAAAATATGTATTAATTTCAGATCTGATAATTTCACGAATTGCTTTTTCGTTAACTAAAGGCTCAGCATTTGCTACTTTATGCGAGGCACTTAAAATACTATCTTTGAATGCGTATGTAAGCCCCACTACTGTTAGCATTAATAAAACGAATTTTATTGGCGACTTACCTGGTTTATTGTATCTTGACATTTAAATTAGCCTCTTTTTTAAAAATTACTGGATAAAAGATAGTTACAAATTTTTTTACTTATTTCAATAGTTTATTTAAATCTTACTAAATATTTAGGAACAATATGTTCAAACTGCGCAGCAACAATACCTAAATCTTTTAAAGATTTATAGCTGTTATTTGCAATACAATCAAATTTTAGAGCCTCTACCTGATCTTCTGTAAGCATAGGGGCAGGAAGCACTGACATACATTTACCCATGAAAGATGCAACAGGAAAAGGAACTTTAGCGATATATCTTTTCTTGCCAATTGTTTTTAATATAAATTTCAGCAAGTCTTTGAATGTAACAATTTCATTACCATAAAGCTCATATATTCCAGCATCATATTTATCGTTATCAACAAGTATTGCAATAGATTTTGCCACATCACATACATATACTGGCTGGAATTTTGTATGTCCACCACCAATAGCTGGAAGCATAGGTGAAAAACACGCAAGTCTTGCAAACATATTGAAAAAATTATCTTCCTGACCAAACATAATATTAGGTCTTAGTATATAACTTTCCGGAAATGTACTTACAATACCCCTTTCTGCCATAAGTTTTGATCTTGCATACTTACTACTTGATGTATCAACGCCCATGGCTGAAATATGAATAAATTTACTTATATTCTTTTCTTTACAAATTTGCGCGAGTTTTTTCGGAAAATTAATATGAATATTTTCAAAGCTATTCTTTCCTTTTTGATAAAGCAAACCTATTAAATTAATAACTGCGTAGGAATTACCTATAGCTTTTAAAACTTGACCATCATCATGAATATTGCAATATGTTACACTGATTTGACCTACATGCCCTGCAGTCTTCAAATCTAAATGTAGTGATGGTGTACGTGTAATAACGTTGATTCTGTATCCGAGATTTGCAAGTTCTTTAACTACATATCTTCCTAAAAATCCGCCGCCACCAAATATAGTTACTAATTTGTTTTTCATATATACCTGATTTTTTATATTATTCTCTAATTATTAAAATAATCAGATTTCATTTGCAAATGTTTTCCTGAGTCTACTCTGATTATTTCGCCAGTGATAGCTTTATTATTAATTAAGAAATCTATTGTTGATATAACCTGAGCTACATCTATTATATTACCAAGCACATTATCTGTTGCTCTAAACATAAAATTATCAGGATCTTCTGAAGGATCACAAATAACTGGTGATAATGCAATAGCATTAACCCTTGTTTTTGGAGCCATACTAACTGCAAGAGACTTGGTAAGCTGCGTGAGCAAAGATTTAGCGATACCATATGACAAGAAATTTCTAGTAGGAATATTATCTGTAAAATAATCCAATATATTAATTACCAAACTGTCATGATTTAATTTTTCTGTAATATTAGATAATAAAAATAATGGCGTAATAGTATTTACATGCATGTTTTCAGTAAAGGTTTCGTAATGCATGTTACCAAGTTTATCATTGGTAAAGGTTGAAGCATTATTTATAATAATATCTGGGTAGCCATGTTTTTCAAATATATTGGTGAAATTTTGTATAGATTTTTCTAAAAAATTAAAGTCTGCTTCAATAAATATATTTTTTTTATCTGATAACCCTTGGATTTTATCAAAAGAATCCTTATAATGTAAGTAAGTGAAGTAATCTTGGCTTTGTAAATGTTTTGCAAAGGTTTTTCCTAATTTACTTGAAGCGCCGGTTATTAAAACTTTTTTTGATGACATAGGTTAACTTTGTTTAAATTTTTAAAGGTGGGTTATACCCCAAGAAGAATATACAATGTTTTAGAAATGTATTAAAGTTATATCGACCATGCCACACTTTGATTTTTTACCTATCCTTTATTTACTCGGTTCAGCCGTAATAATTGTAGCTATATTCAGACACCTTAAATTAAGCCCTGTACTTGGATATTTCGTTGCAGGCTCAATGCTAGGTCCTTCTGGATTCGGCGTTGTTGACCCCAAAGAAACTATGATCTTTGGTGAGATCGGCGTAGTATTCCTGTTATTCGCTATTGGTCTTGAACTTACATTTTCAAGGCTCAAGGCTATGCGTAATCACGTATTTGGCTTTGGTACGCTTCAGGTAACGCTAACTACTGCCATAATACTAGGGGTTTTATTACTTCTTAGCGTTAAGGGCGGGAAAGCATTTATTATTGGTGCTGCTTTAGCTTTATCCTCAACTGCAATCGTACTTCAGGTACTTGCTGAAAGCAGAACTCAGTCTACACAAGTAGGTAGGTTATCACTTGCAACACTCCTTATGCAGGATTTTGCCGTTGTACCGCTTTTAGTATTAGTTCCATTAATTGCTGAAGGCACAACAAATTTCACATCCTCTATTTTCCAGGCGTTTTCTAAAGCGATTATCGCCCTATTCTTTATTTTTGTTGGCGGAAGATTGTTATTAAGACCATTATTTAATGCAGTAACCACTAATAGCGCGGCTAAAAACAATGAGCTTTTTGTTGCAACCACAATATTAATATCTCTAGCTGCTGCATACATTACAGAACAACTTGGTCTTTCTCTTGCTTTAGGTGCATTCGCCGCAGGTCTGTTAGTTGCAGAGACTGAATTCCAACATCAGGCAGAAGAAAGTATTTTCCCATTTAAAGGCTTATTCCTTGGCTTATTCTTCATGACTGTGGGCATGAGCATGGATTTAAACTTTATGGCTAACAATTATGTTAAGATTATTCTTATATCTTTAGCTTTAATAGTGGTTAAAGCTACTGTTATAACTGCTTTATGTATGTTATTCCGCTTTAGCTTAGGTACTTCTATTCATGCGGGTCTTTTACTCAGTCAGGGCGGTGAGTTTGCATTCATTCTCTTTAAACTTGCACAAAGCAAGGGTATTTTAAATGCAGAGATATCACAGGTACTCTTAATGGTAGTAACCACAACAATGGCCTTAACACCTCTCCTTTCAGCCATAGGGACAAAAATAAATGAAAGGCTTGATCGTAAAGCCGATATGAAAGCAGAAGATATTATCATGGAAACCGATGACCTTGAAAATCACGTTATTATTGTGGGTTTTGGCAGAGTTGGCAAAATGGTTGCAAGGCTTTTAGAAGCTGAATCTGTTCATTACTTAGCAACTGATATTAATGAAGAATACGTAACAGCAGGCAGACAAGATGGTTTCCCCGTATATTTAGGCGACTCAAGCTCTATACGAATGCTAGAAACCTTAGGTATTGCAAGAGCGCAGTCGGTGATTATCACTATTAAAAATACCATCACTATCAATAAAACAATTCAGAATATTAGAGAAAAATATCAAAACATTCCTATTATTATGCGTTCAGAGGATTTATCAGAAGATGGAAAACTTTATGACATGGGCGCGTCAATTTTAGTACCTGAGACATACGAAACTGGCTTACAACTTGGCGGTGCTGTTCTTAAAGCTATTGGCTTTAGTGAATTTGAAATTAGCCGTATTAAAAATAAGTTCAGAGCTGGTAATTACGAATATGCTAAAGAAGCAGAAATCGAGTAACTAAAAATGGTTAAAGCTAATAAGAAAGAATTTGTATGCAGAGAATGCGGAGCAATTAGCTCTAAATGGTCTGGCAAGTGTGAAGACTGCGGCGCATGGAATACAATTGAGGAACATATCCCTGTAGCTACAAGCAATTTTACAAAGCTACCATCGAGCAATAACAACGCCAGAGTTTTAGAGTTTCAGTCACTTAAAGATAGCATTACAGATACATTTAGAATTTCTACCTCTATTGGTGAGCTTGATCAGGTTTTGGGTGGCGGTATAGTTCCAGGATCAGTTACATTAATCGGTGGCGACCCTGGTATCGGTAAATCTACTCTTATTCTACAGTTACTTAGCAACCTAACTAATACTGGTCTTGGCTGCGTATATGTTTCTGGGGAAGAATCGCTTTCACAAATTGCGTTAAGAGCAAAACGTCTAAAAGTTGAAGAAGCTGATATCAAAATGATAGCCGCAACGAACTTAGAGCCAATTATTGCAACTGTAAAAGCTGCTGAAAACATTCACTTTCTAGTTATTGACTCAATTCAAACCATGTATATGGAGCAGGTTCAATCTGCGCCAGGTACTGTATCACAAGTAAGAGCTTCTGCGCACGAGCTTATTCGCCTTGCAAAAGATAATAATATTGCGGTTGCAATTATTGGACACGTTACAAAAGAAGGGCAAATCGCGGGACCTAAAGTTTTAGAACATATGGTTGACACTGTGCTTTACTTTGAGGGTGAGCGAGGACAACATTTTAGAATATTAAGATCAGTCAAAAACCGTTTTGGTGGCATTAATGAAATTGGCGTATTTGAAATGGGCGATACCGGACTTAGAGAAGTGAGCAACCCTTCGGCATTATTTCTAGGTGAACGATCCCTAAATACAAACGGTGCTTGTATATTTGCTGGCATGGAAGGTACGCGCCCTATTCTTATTGAAGTTCAGGCACTTGTTGCTCCAACATTTATGGCAACTCCCCGCAGGGCTGTGATTGGTTGGGATAGTAACCGCTTAGCAATGGTAATTGCAGTACTTGCTACAAGATTTGGGCTTAACCTTACAGACAAAGAAGTTTACTTAAACATTGCAGGCGGACTTGAGATTGAGGAACCCGCAGCAGATTTAGCTGTTGCTGCAGCACTTATTTCTGCCGCAATTCAGGTTGATATTCCAAGCGACACAGCAGTTTTTGGCGAGATTGGACTTGGTGGCGAAATAAGAAGCATTTCGCAAGCAGACTCAAGGGTTAAAGAAGCCGCAAAACTTGGTTTTACACGCATAATATTACCTGACAATGGTAAACTTCAGGAACTTCAGGCTACAACTTCTGCCAAAATTATTGGACTCAAGCATATCAAAGAACTTAAGAAAATTTTATTTAGTTAAGAAACAATGTTAGAATTAGATCATTCCCATCAGGTGGCACTTTATGCTATTTCCTCAATTTTACCGTTTGATAATACAGAAAAACTTGCTATTGAAAGCTCACAAACATGGGTTAAAAGCGGCGTTCCAATTTTTAGGACACAAAGCCCTAACATACCGCCTAAACATTTAGTATCTTATTCAGTCGTGGTTGATACTACAAACCAGAAAATTTTGCTTGGTGATCATATAAAATCTAATCTATGGCTTCCGATGGGCGGTCATGTTGATACTGATGAAGACCCCAAACTTGCAGCACTTAGGGAATGTAAAGAGGAACTAGATTTTACAACATCATTGATTAATAATAATCCAGTATTTATTTCAGTCAGTGAAACTGTAAATATGATTCATAATCATGTTGACGTGAGTTTATGGTACATACTTAATGGCTCTATAACTAATCATTTTAAAATTGATTATAATGAATTTAAGGAAATTCGTTGGTTTCCTTTTGATCAAATCCCTTATAATAACACTGATAAAAATATGGAAAGATTTATAAGAAAATTAAAAACCTTTATTAAGTAGATTTGTGACTAACCATTCAAATTATTCTCTAAGATACTTGACAATGCTTCAAATGATTCATCTGGAGAGGATGGAATATCTTGATTTTGCTTAATAAATTCTTCTACCAAGCCATGAATAATTATTGAGTCATCAACTTCTTTGTTAGTACCTTTTCTGTAAGCACCAATACGTATAATTTCTTCCATATCTTCGTATATTGCCATGTATTTTTTAGCACGGTTTATTGTAAGGTTTTGGAAATCAGAGTGACATTTGGGCAAAGTTCTTGAAATACTTTTTAGAACGTTTATCGCAGGGTATCTTCCACGCTCTGCTATTTTCCTATCTAGTATAATGTGACCATCAATAATACCACGCACGGTATCGGCAATAGGTTCATTTGTATCATCACCTTCTACTAATACACTGAATATACCAGATATATTACCTTGGTGTTCCATACCAGGACCTGCACGCTCTAAAAGCTTTGGAAGCTCAGCAAATACAGTTGGAGTATAACCTTTAGTTGTTGGCGGCTCCCCTAAAGAGAGTCCTATTTCACGCTGTGCCATCGCAAAACGGGTCACACTATCCATAATACAAAGCACCTCTTTACCCTGATCTCTAAAATACTCAGATATCGCAAGTGTTATATATGCTGCCCTTTTACGAAGCACAGCAACTTCATCACTTGTTGCTACAACAATAATAGTGTTTTTAAGCCCTTCTTTTCCAATATAATCTTCAATAAACTCTTTTACTTCCCTGCCCCTTTCCCCAATGAGTCCAATAACCCTTACGTCTACATCAGAAAATTTGGTTACCATTGACAACAAAACAGATTTACCAACACCTGAACCTGCGAAAATCCCAACCCTTTGCCCATAGCAAAGAGGCACAAATGTATCAAGTACTTTTACACCTAAGCTTATTTTTCCTGAAACCCTGCGGCGCTTACTTGATATCGGAGGTGCTGCCTTGATGTTATACTCTTTATCTCCAGCAGGAAGGCTACCTAAATCATCTAATGGCTCTCCCTGTGAGCTTATAATTCTGCCAAGCCACTCTTCACAAGGTTTTATAGTATTGGCATGGGTAAGTACATTTACTTTGCTACCGATTGATATTGTACAGTTATCATTGAATAATATCATCTTAGCAACTGATGAATCAATGTAAACGCACTCTCCCTTGATTTTTCCTTCCAGGCTATCTACTTCTAAAATTGAGCCAACTGATACAAACCCATTTAAACCTATGAATTCAACAATAATCCCTTTTACAGCAGAGATTGATCCTGTAAGGTTATTAAAATTAGCCTGATTAATTGTATTTTTAAGATCTGCTAGTAAAGCCATGCTAACTACACTGCATTACCTGGTTTAATTATTTCAAAATCTATTTTATAAATATCAAACAGCCCAAAATAATATGCACCTATTGTTAAAATAACAAATAGTACTTTTAAAATTGATCCTGCTTTCATAAGCTCATAACCCGTAAGATGATGATTAATAAAGATCAATGAATTAGAAGGAGTTGCTACCGCTAAAATAAATGACGAGCTAATTAAAAATACTGTCATTAGCGATACTGCAAGAGGATTAAGACCAGTTGCAATACAAAGCGCTGCAACTAACGGAATCATCACAATAGCTAATGAAGTATTATTAATTGTCTCAGTTGCAAATATTGTAAAAATAATAATAATTCCTAATGCAATAGATTTAGATGTTACAGAGTGATCAGACACGTGAGCTGCTATAACATTAAATATTTCAAGCTCATTAATAGCATTAGATATTGCTATACCACTGCCAAATAATAATAAAATACCCCAGGGAATTCTGTGCGTATCATTCCAGTCTAATAGGAATTTGTTTTGTTTTAGACTAGTAGGGATAATAAACAATATTAACCCAAAAAATATAGCTATAAGTTCATCACTTATTTCAAAAGGAAGATAACTTTCGTAAAGCGGTCTTAGTGTCCATGATAAAATAGCCATTAAAAATATTATTCCAATGGTTTTTTGGTGACTATTTACATATGCGCCTTCAATTTGATCTTTTATCATTTCACTACTAATAGTAAGTCCATGATTAGATGGGAAAAGAATTTTTGTAAGCACTATCCATGTAGCAAAAGCCATTATTAATGATAACGGTAAACCAAAGTATAACCATCCCCAAAAATGTATATCAACTTCAAAAGTTTCCTGAAAAAAACTTTTTAGAATTAAGTTTGGTGGACTTCCAATTATAGTTGCAGTACCGCCAATAGTTGATGTAAACGCAGTCGCAATGAGTATCGAAATAATAAAATTACGCTTTGTTTTTTCATCTAAATCAACATCTAAATTGTTAATAATACTACTTACAATCGGCAGCATAATGATTGTTACAGCAGTATTGCTAATCCACATACTTAAAAAATATGTTGTAATAATTACTGCTAAGATAACTTTATCAGATGAATTCCCCACGCACCCAATAACTTTACTTGCTATTGCATAATGAAATTTGTGTTTTTCAAGTGCAAAGGCAATAAAAAATCCACCTAAAAACATAAATACGTATGAACTTCCAAATGACTTAAATGTAGTATATGAGTCTAAAATTCCAAGAACTGGAAAAAGTACAACAGGCAGTAATGCTGTAATTGCTGAATTTACAGGTTCAAAAAGCCACCATGTTAGCATCAGCCCCATAACTCCTACAAAATGCCATGCATTAAGTGTAAATATGTCAGGACACGGGGTAAGTAAAATTGTTAATAAAAATAATGGTCCTAAAAACAATGCTAAAATTTTACGTTTAATAGAATCAGCTTTTGCAGTACTGTGCATTTTTATCCCCTAGGATTTGACACTTTAACAACATTACAAGCTCTAAAGAGTTTGTTTTCTAGTATCCTATTACAATACACTCCTGCAAATTTTTCGCTATTAAAATATGATATTTTTATATATCTGGTATTATTTCTAACATTTTGCACTAGCTGATATTTTACTTTGTAATACTGTGTTTGACGTAATACCTTAGCTAGCAAATCACCAAAATCCTGATTTTTATCTTCAAAATACACATGTAATGCAATTTTGTAATTTCCGTTTGATGTCGGTAAATCAGGCTCTGTTACCTGCCATTTTTTTATAGGGTCAGACATTAACTTAGCCTTACCTACAGTAATTTTACGAGTTCTGGTTTTAATCACAGTTGTGCCAGCTGAAGACTCCAAATTAGATGGCATCTTAGGTACTTCTGCTGTTTGCATATCCATTTTATTAGTCATCTTATTTGCAACTT
This sequence comes from Alphaproteobacteria bacterium 33-17, assembly GCA_001897445.1. Lineage (NCBI taxonomy): Bacteria > Pseudomonadati > Pseudomonadota > Alphaproteobacteria > Alphaproteobacteria bacterium 33-17. Next base: position 34,682 of record MKSX01000026.1, read on the forward strand.
TTGATCTGGCATTTTTAGATCTTATTGTAATTTTACGTCCATTGGTTGATACCTGAGTATTGCTTGCACTAAGCCACGGCATATCTGTAATAGTATCTTCAGCAGCATTGTCTATGTCATGATTTTCTGTGTTAGTTACCTGAACATTTTTTGGTTTGATTTCACGAGCTGTTATTCTTGGCATAGCTGATTTTACAGGTACTTCAGCTTTTTCAATATCATCTGGCTCTGATACACTTTGTTTATCAAGCATTGACTTGATTTTTTCATTACGTGTTTTATTAGCCATTTTATTAGCACTATAACCAAACTTATCCTTACTTGCAGATGTAGCGCCATTTGCCAACAACAATTCTACAGTTGCAGTTTTATTAGCTGCAGTTGCTTTCATAAGTGGGGTCATATGATAACTATCTTGTGCGTTTATGTTTGCGCCGTTATCAAGTAAAAGTTTTACAATATTATTATCACCGTTTCTGGCAGCAATATGAAGAGGACTAACTCCAGCAATATCTGTAGCATTTACATCAGCAGAATATTTTAAAAGAGTTCTAACAGCTTCAATATTTTTACTTGAAACTGCAAACATAATTGGGGTAATGCCATACTCGCCTCTCATATCAGGATTTAGACCAGTTTCTAAATAATTAGAAAGATGTGCCATATTATTAGTCTGTATAGCGGTAATAAGCTGATTCGCTTTGTTTCCTGCATAACCATAGGTTGAAAAACAAAGTAAAAAAAACAGTTTCAAAAAATATTTCGCCATACATGCTCTCTGAATTGGAGGCCAGGGCCGGAATCGAACCGGCGCGTAGCGGATTTGCAGTCCGCGGCATTACCACTTTGCTACCTAGCCAATTACTCAATCAATATAATATGTTGAAATATTATTCATTTTCAAGTATTTTTTATATATAGGCATAAATGACGCGAACTAGATGTAGCATTATTTTGAAAATTGATCAACAAAAATTATATAAAATAAAATGAATAACGCTTTAATTTGCAATCAAAACATGATTACTGGCCAGGTTATGACATCTGGAATTACGGATAGAAAAATCCTTGAGGCTTTTTTTAACAATCCCAGGTCTTATTTTTTACCCAAGCGCTTCGGAAACGCTACCTATTTAGACAATCATCTTGAGATAGGAAAAAATATTTTTGCAATGGCTCCAGACATTTTTGCAACATGTTTAAAATATTTATCGATCAAGCCTGCAGAAAATGTAATTGAGATCGGAGCTTCAACTCTTCATCACGGAAATATAATAGCAGAGCTTTGTCACAACGTAGACATTATTCCAGTGAAAAACGCTTTTTTACAGTCCGAAATACCCTTAGCCCACAATCTAACTGTGATTAATGGCAAAACAAATAAAAAATATGACATTGCAATACTCAATGGCGCTGTAAAAAATTACAAGTCATTTTTAAAATATTTAGAAAAAAATGGCAAAATGTTTGTTTTTCATATAAATAAAGAAATCACTAATAATACTTACTTAACTGATCTTAAAGTAATTTATAAAGACGATGCCACTTTTACTGAAGTAAAGTATGGCACAGCAATCATGTACCATTTTGGAGAGTGCGATGAATAAAATATCAATATTGCTAGCTTTAAGCTTAATTAGCCTTGATGCAAATGCAGACATTAAAACATACTTAAAAAAAGCCCATGATATTTCAGCTGAAGTAAAAGCAAATCAGCAAGACTTAAAAAGCGCAAAAGTAAATTATGCTCAAACTTATGCACAAATGCTTCCAACTGTTACAGCTGGCGGAACAAGAAATAAGATTAACAGAAAAGATTCAGGCGTTGAAAATCATGATATGTATAACACAAAAAGCATTACCATTAGTCAAAATCTTTTTAGAGGCGGCGGAAATATTAGCAATATAATGCTTGGAAGACTCCAAAATGAAATTGCAAAACATACTTACCGCAATACCGATCAAAACTTTTTCTTAAATTCTGCAGCGACTTATTTAGGTTATATTTTAGCTCTTGAACAATATAAAGTAGCTGAAATAAGTGAACGAGCTTTAGCAAAATATTTGGAATCTACTGATTTAAGATTTAAATTAGGTGAGGTTACTAAAACTGACGTTGCTCAGGCGCAATCACGTTATTCAATGGCACAGTCTGAAAAAATAAAATACAAAGGCGCACTAGACACTGCAATGGCAAACTTTGCCAGAGTGTTTGGTGAAGAAGCTTCTAAGGAAGTTAAAATGCCAAGCTTTCCAAATAATATCCCCGCAGATTATGATGAAAGCCTACGAATAGCCAGACAAAACAATTTAGAAGTTCTTATTGCAGATCTTCAGGTTAAAGCAGCTAGCGAAGGAATTAAAATTAACTGGAGTAAAATTTTACCAAGCTTAGATTTTCAGGGAACAGTTGCAAAAACAGAAGGCTCAAGATATACAAATAACAGACTGGATAAATCTTTAGTCCTTTCCTTGAGCATACCACTGTTTCAAAATGGATCTGAGTATTTAAATATTTTAAACAGCCACTACACCAGAGATAAAGCAAGATTTTTGTATAATGAGACATTAAAACAACTAGCGACTAAAGTAAATTCTGCATGGGTAAATTTCACCACTTCAAAATCCACTGTAGAGTCTGCTAAAGCTACTGTTGAATCTGCAACAATGGCATATGACGGAGTTCAAGAAGAAGCAAAGATTGGTTTAAAAACTACATTGGATGTACTTAATGCAGAACAGGAATTATTTCAGGCAAGACTAGCGCTTTTAAACGCTGAATATCAGTCTATACTTGCCAGCTATCAATTACTTGTTATTGTAGGAACATTCAATTTAAGTGCAATCTAAAAAAAGATACTTGTAGTTTTGCAAATAATATTGTTAAATGTTAAATATATTTATAAAATAGCTGCGTTTATATGACCGATAACCCTAAAGATAATATGCAAGATATCTTATCAAATATCAGAGATGTGATATCTGGCAATAATGAAGAAGTTTTAGAACTAGTTGATGAAGTAGATCAAAATGGTAACCCTGTTGCCAAAACCGATGTACTGAAGCAAATTGATGAAACATTAGGAAAAACAGAAGCTGCACCTGCTGCGGATGCAAATACTCCTTCAGCTCAGGTAGAAAATACCGATATTGCAAAAGCTGAACAATTAGCTCAAACAGCTCAAAATTCGGCACCTAATATTGCTGCAGCTCCTGAAACTCCTGTTGCATCGGTAGCAGAACCTATAGCACCGGCGGATGCTGTTAAAACTGATACTGCCGCTGATGCTGCAAATACAATCGAGAACATAGCTAAAGCTACTCCCCAAATAGTCGCTGAAGCAGCAGCGCAGGCGATAGAAATGGAAGCAGAAGCCCAAAACAAAGAAACAACAAAAAGCTTATTAAGCGAGCAGGTTATTGAAGAGTCCTCTAAGCATTTTAAAGAATTATTAAAAGCTGTAGCAAGACCACATGACAATTTTGGATTGCGATCAGGTGTAACTGTTGAGGACTTAGTTGTAGAATCTTTAAAACCTCAGTTGAGTAGCTGGCTAGAGAAAAACCTTCCTGTTTTAGTGAGGGAATTGGTTGAGAAAGAAATTAAACGTTTAATTCCACATGATGAGTAAAAAGATATGCGTTTACTAACATTACTTTTATTATTTTCAGCAAATAATTCTTTTGCTGCAGATCCTGCACTTCCTACTATTCCCGATCCACTTGCTGTGCCTCTTGCGAATGATTCTGATAAAGAAAAAGGTTTAAATAATACATTAGCTCCTGCTATGCCTTCAATTCCTGCAATGCCATCTGTACCAGCTGTAATAGAGCCTTCTATGCCTAGCATACCTAGTGACAATCAGGTTCCTGTTGAACCTATTATACCAGCTATGCCAGGAAACAGTATATCAACAACAACAAATGTACCTGCTGAGCCAGAGGTTAAAGTACCTGATATAAATATTACAATACCAGGTGAGCAAACTACTCAGCCTGCAATGATTCCTGAAGCAAGCTTACCGAAAACAGAAGAGCCTAACCTTTCCTCTGATCCTTCGGCTTCTCAAATAGATTTAAGCAAACCTCAGTTAGAAATGCCAGCAATGCCGCTAGAGTCCAAGCCTTCAGCTCCGAAAATAGTTGAAACTAAACCTCTTGAAATGCCTAAATCTCCGCTTGCCGCTAAAAAAGCCAAAAAGAAACAGCAAAAGCAAGATTCTATTTTTCCTGGCGAACTTCCTAAGCCAGAAAATAAATCATCTGGATCAAATATTTCGCCAGAACAAAAATTAGATGTTGAACACGAAAAGCATATTCAAAGCTCGAATAATGCAGAAAAAATCTTTAACTTAAATTACAAAAATAAAACATTACCTAAAAAAATGTTTTATGATCCCAATAATCCACAGAACAAACATCTAGGCAAACCAGTTAGCACCAAAGATTATATCTATGCATCATTCATTGCAATTCAAAATGATGATATAGATGGTCTTAGAAACTATTCCCAGGATATCGGCAATATGAATTTTGTTGATGACGATGGCAATACTCCAATATTCTATGCAATTGTATATAACTCACTTAATACGTTTGACTGGATTATAGCTCAGAAAGACATCGATCTTAATGCTCAAAATATTTATGGCGCAACCCCTCTTCATGCAGCAGTGATTGCAGGCAATGAAGATTTTGCAAAAGCTTTAGTCAGACGAAATGTTAAAATGGACGTAGCTGACCAAAATGGTAAATATGCATCAGATTATTTAGATAGTCTTTCAACAGATAAAAAGAAGAAAATGTTAAATATTCTAAAAGTTCACCACAATTTCAGAAAAAAAGTTCACGGAAATTAATTCTGTAAAATCAATTATAAAAAAAGCTCATGTAAAGTTTTTTACATGAGCTTTTTTTATATAGTGAATTAAGTTGAGTTTTGCACAGAAATAATGAGCGATATATAGAAAAAACTACATAAGCGAAGCAATAACGCATACAAACCTTGGCTTAACAAACTATATAGTAAAACTAAACAAGACCCTATTTGGTTGCTCAGCATCATAATCAACCTTACATATTTCTTCTTTAAACTTATCTTTGGTTACAAACTTTATATTTTTACGCCAAAAATTTAATGCTAGTATATTTTCAGGAATCACTGTAACTTCCCATTTTCATGTAAAGTTTTTAAAAAATTCTTTTAAAGCTTGGGATGCAACACCTTTACCTTGATACCTTGATATTACAAAGAACTCACCCATATTACAGTTTGTATTAGGATTTAATGTAACCTTATTAAGTAAAATACCCCCACTATTTCTTTATTTATAGTCTTTTAATTTGTTTTAGGGGCAAGAAGCTACGAAAGAAGTGTAGTAAGTACTACATGAGTGAGGAAGCGACGCTGCACATAATTCAAATTATAAGACTATATATTTATAATGAATGCTTTTCTTGATAGATTTCAAAATATATTTTGAAATCTATTGATTCATATAAACCATCAATAGGCATCGCCCAGTCTTTAGACTTATGACCACATAACCTTGCCAAATCATAAACATAAAACCTAGCCATATTTAGGATTATTTCAAAATATGGCTAGGTTTTTCGTAATTATAGAAGTTCATAGTGTAAATAAAGAAAATTTCTGTACGTCACTCGCGAGTATTTTGTTGAAATACGCTGCAATCCAACTTTAGGCTTAAAAGTTTTAATTGGTTCCACAGTGGGCTTATTGCCTACTAGGAATGACAAAATAGACGCCAGGTGTATTTGTATTTTGTGGCAATCCCGTACATATAATGCATAAATTCTCATAAGTAACAACATTCCGTCTACCTAATTCAATGCAAATATTATGAATATGTATAACATCATTAGATATCTTAAAAATAAAAAAGCGCGAAAGAAGCAAATCCATCGCGCTTTTTACCGATATCGAATCTAGTAGCTAAATTAGCTTGAGTAATACTCGATTACTAAATGTGGTTCCATTTTACAAGCATATGGAATATCCTGGAATGTAGGAGCATACTTAAATGTAGCTTTCATTTCTTTAGGATCAAAATCGATATACTCAGGTACATCTCTTTCCATCTTTTGAACTGATTCCATTACTTTCACATTTTCTTTATAGCTTGAAGCAATTTCAATTACGTCACCAGCTTTAACTAAATAGCTTGGAACGTTCACTTTTTTACCATTCACTAAAATGTGCTTATGAGAAACTAATTGTCTAGCAGCGAAAATTGTAGAAGCAAGATTCATTCTGTAAACTACAGCATCTAATCTTCTTTCTAATAAACCTACTAAGTTATCAGCGCTATTACCTTTCATTTTAATAGCTTTTTTATAGTAGTTGCTGAACTGACGCTCATTAATTCTACCATAATAGCCTTTAAGCATTTGTTTTGCTTTAAGCTGATTACCGTAATCCGAATTTTTTTGCGGAAGCACCGGACCATGTTGACCAGGACGGTAGTTTTTTCTTAATACTGAACTTTTAGCAGAACCCCAAAGGTTTTGGCCATAACGTCTGCTAATTTTGTGTTTAGCTCTTACAATTTTAGTCACAAATCAAACCATTGTTTAATTAAATTAATATATCACAGCGTAATAAATAACATTTTCGAGTTAATGTCAAGCATTGATTATTTTTTAAATAAAAAACTATCAGCTACTATTTAATAAATTTATAAGTATCAGGCTTTTAAACTTAAGGATTTGACAACAATATATTTCAGCTACTATAAGATATATAAATTTTATTTAAATATTTGAAATGCTTAGAAAAATACTTCCTAACTCTGAAAAACAAGAAGCCACTGACCAGAATTTAGTCAATTGTCTGCGTATAATTAGGTCATCTAATATTGGGTCAGTAACATTTAAGAACCTTTTAAAAATGTTCGGCTCCTATACTGAGGTAATCAAACAAGCGCCTGAACTTGCTAAAAAAGCAGGTTCTAAAAAGCCTTTTATAATTGCCGAAGAAAGTCAAATTTTAGAGGAAATTGAAAATACCTATAAATATGGCGCTGAGTTTATAACAATAGATAACTCAAATTATCCTGATCTTTTAAAACAGATTCATGACGCACCTCCTGTTTTAATAGTGAAAGGTGATAAATCGCTGCTAAAGCAAGAATCACTAGGCATTGTAGGATCAAGAAATGCTTCTTTAAATGGCATTGCTATTACTAAAAAAATCGCTAAAGAAGTTGGTAGCAAAGGATATGTTATTACTTCTGGATTAGCAAGAGGCATTGACTCAAGTGCGCATGAAGGATCACTTGAAAGCGGAACAATTGCAGTTATTGCAGGTGGTATAAACCATATATATCCCCCTGAAAATGCTAAACTTTATGAAAAAATCAGCCAGGAAGGATTAGTAATAACCGAAGGTGCATTTAACTATTCACCGCTTGCTCGTAACTTTCCACAAAGAAACCGCATTATATCAGGTCTTTCTAAAGCTATCTTGGTTGTCGAGGCAAGTACTAAATCAGGATCTTTAATTACAGCAACCACTGCTATAGATCAGGGTCGTGAGGTTATGGCAATACCTGGCTTTCCTATGGATCCACGCTGCCAAGGGCCCAATAAGCTGATAAAAGAGGGGGCATATTTAGTTGAAAGCATTGAAGATCTTATTTCTTATCTTCAAAATTTACCATCTAAGTCATTGATTTTAAATGATAATGATCAAAAAGATTTCCTAAGACCAACAAATTTTAGTGACATTGACACAGAAGAAGTTAGAAGTATAGTACTGTCCAGTTTAAGTTTTACACCTATATTACTTGATGATATAGTAAAACAGTTTGATATTCCAATTTCATTGCTATATCTTGCTATTCTTGAACTTGAACTTTCAGGAAAGATTTTAAGATACGGCCCGGATAAATTTGTATTAAATATAGAAGCACATGAGTAAAGTATTAATTGTAGAGTCGCCAGCAAAGGCAAAAACCATAAATAAATATCTTCCAGACTTTGATGTTGTGGCAACATATGGTCATATCAGGGACTTACCCTCCAAAAATGGATCAGTTGTCCCAGGTGAAGACTTTAAAATGCTATATGAGATTAACTCTACATCTACAAGGCATGTGGATAATATAGTTAAGGTTTGTAAAAACGCTGATGAAATATATCTGGCAACGGATCCTGACCGCGAAGGTGAGTCTATATCATGGCACGTTGTCGAAATACTTAAAGAAAAAAAGGCGATTAAACCAAATGCTATCGTAAAACGCGTTGTTTTTAATGCTATTACTAAAGATTCAGTAAAAAATGCTGTTAAAAACCCCAGAGATATCGATGAGAACCTTGTAAACGCTCAGCAAGCAAGACGTGCGCTTGACTATTTAGTAGGCTTTGGTATTTCACCAATATTATGGCGTAAATTACCTGGAAGCAAATCAGCAGGACGTGTTCAGTCTGTAGCACTAAGGCTTATTTGTGAACGCGAACGTGAAATTGAAAAGTTTAAGACGCAAGAATACTATACAATTGAGGCTGATTTTAAACAAAAAACTAAGTTTCATGCTATTCTTCATCAAATTGATGGTAAAAAATTAGAGAAGTTTGATTTAACTAAAGATACAGCCGAAAATCATTTAAATGCAGCAAAATTACTCGAATATTTTGTAGCTAATGTTGAGAAAAAGAAACTCACCCGTAATCCTCAGCCGCCATTTACAACATCTACCCTTCAGCAGGAAGCTTCAAGAAAGCTTGGTTTTTCAACAAAAATGACCATGCAAATTGCTCAAAAGCTATATGAAGGTATTAAAATTGGCGATGAAATTATCGGTCTTATTACATATATGAGAACTGACGGTGTGCAAATAGCCCCTGAAGCCCTTAAAGATACAAGAACATTTATTGAGACTGCTTATGGAAGTGATTATCTTCCAAAAAGCCCAAGAATGTATCAGACTAAAGCAAAAAATGCACAAGAAGCGCACGAAGCTATCCGCCCTACAAGCTTAGGCTTACCACCTGAAAAAGTTAAGCGCTACCTTGATGACGTGCAGTTTAAGCTTTATGAACTAATCTGGAAACGCTTAGTTTCAAGCCAGATGGAATCTGCAATCTTAGACTCCGTTACTATTACATCAGAAGACAAAGGTGCTAAATATTCTTTCAAATCAACAGGCTCTACTATTAAATTTGATGGTTTTTATAGGGTTTATCGCGAAGGATATGATGACGTTACTTTAGATGACGAAACTGTATTGCCTAACTTAGAAATTGGATCTAAGCTTGATCTAGAAAAAATTGAATCAATTCAGCACTTTACCGAGCCACCTCCTCGCTTTACTGAAGCAAGTTTAGTTAAAAAACTTGAAGAACTTGGCATTGGAAGACCCTCAACATATTCTTCTATTATTTCAGTTATTCAGGATAGAAAATACGTAAAGCTTGATAAAAAAAGATTTATTCCTGAAGATAGGGGTATTATTGTTACCACTTTCCTTGAAAACTTCTTTTCAAATTATGTAGAGTATGGTTTTACAGCTGAGCTAGAAAATAAGCTTGATGATGTGTCTTGTGGTGAATTTAAATGGAAAGAATTACTTGGTAACTTCTGGGAAAACTTTGATTCTACTGTTAAAAACGCTTCTAATTTAAAGCTTGAATCTATTATTGAATTACTTAATGATTCTCTTGCTGAGCATTTCTTTGGCACAAGTGATTTAGATGCTAGAAAATGTCCAAGTGATGGCGGTGTTTTAGGCATTAGATTAAGTAAATTTGGTGCATTCATTGGATGCTCGAATTATCCTGATTGTGCCTATAAGCGTAATCTTGATCAGGAAGATGGATCAGAAGGTTCTCAGGATGGTGATGCAGAATCTGCAAGCTCAAAAGATCCATTTCCTATAAAAATTGGGGAGATTGATGGTGGTGAAGTCACCATTCGTAAGGGTCCTTACGGTATTTATGTTCAGCAGGATGTACCTGGCAGCAAAACACCAAAGCGTAGCTCCCTGCCAAAAAACCTTAATTATCAAGACGTTACTTTTGAAGATGCCAAAAAGCTCCTAAGTCTTCCTTTAGAAATTGGTAAACATCCAGAAACTGGTGAAGCAATTAAAATCGGAATAGGCAAATTTGGTCCTTATGTTTTATATAATGGGAAATACACATCTATCAAAAAAGCTGACTTTTTCAATTTAAGTATTCAGGAAGCTGTTGATTTAATTGGTAATTCTGAAAAAAAAGCTTCAACCAAAAAAGTTTCTGCCGCAAAAGTTATTGAAGGATATGAAATTTTTAGAGGTGGCTTTGGTATGCTTTACATGCTTAAGGATGGCAAAAGGCTTACATTCCCTAAGAAAACTAAAATTGATGATGTTGACTTAGACTTAATTAAGTCTGTACTTGGTGAATAAAATATTGAAAAATAAATAAAATTTTACTTGAAGTTATTTTTGTTGCCTCTATATTCATCTAATGATAGAATTAATTATCGGGTATTAAAATTTTAATACTTTCTTTTAAGGGAGGAAGCTATGAATAACGGATTTAATGATATGTTTCAGAATATGATGAATATGATGGGTAACATGCAAAACATGAATCAATTCCAAAATATGATGCAAAACATGGGTAACATGTGTGGCATGAATATGAATCAAAAAGGCATGGACGCTAGCATGATGAACAACATGCAAAAGAAAATGATGGATTGTGGATCAGAAATGAACCAAACAATGACATCAAGCTCGCAAGCTATGGCTAAACACATGAATGACATAATGCAAGGCAATGTTAGCATGATGATGAACATGGCTAAAGATATGTCTAATGGCAACATGAATGAACAATCTATGCAAAAACAAATGAAGCATATGTCAAAAATGATGCAGGAAAACATCGAAGGTTCTCAGGATATGGCTGAAATGATGTCTAGAACAGCATTAGAAGCTATGCAAATCATGGGCAAAATGATGATGAACTGCGCGCCAATGGAAATGGCTATGGCGACAGGTAAAAAGAAAGCTTCATAATTATTTAATTATCAACGCTTTAAAAGGTCTGGACAATAAATCCAGACCTTTTTTTATTGACTATAAATATGAATCTTGATAATTTGATCGAGAATTTTATTAAATTGAAACAATGAACCATTTTTTGACATCACTAGTAAACCACTTTCCTTGTTGCTAGTTTACTAGCATATTTAATTCTTCCTTTTTTATACCATTACATTAATATTTAAAATTTAACCTCATCTACTTTTAGAGTATTAAACTATGTGCGCTAATCACAAACTTAAAAAAAGCTATTTTACTTTTATAATTTACAGCCTAGCTATACTTCTTGGAATAGGGGCAGGACTATCAAACATTTTGATAATCCAGGATTTTGCACAAAGCATTTCGGATATTTTTATTAAAATATTTAAATGCGTAAGTGTTCCAATTATCGCCCTTTCTATTATCGTAACCTTATCACAGTATACTGCTGAGGGTGAGATGAAGAAAATATGGCAACAAACACTATTTTATACGATTTCAACAACCATTATTGCCGCTTCTGTAGCATTCATCTTATACATCATTATTAAACCAGGTAACGTAACTGGTGTTGGGATAACAACAAAAGCAGCAGACCTTCATAATAATTCCAGTTATTTTAGCTACTTAAGTAATATTATTCCTTGGTACATTCTAGATAGTAGTGCAACGATTTATTAATAAGTTAGGGATTAATTTTTGAGG